>JADKJZ010000004.1 GCA_016720805.1 Gemmatimonadota bacterium
GAGCGTCGCGAGATTTCGTAGCTGACGAGGACACGCAGCGACTGGGTGCCCGGAGCCAACTCAACTTCGCCGCTGGGTGGGAGCGCACCGCCGGTGGAGAGACTTCGGATGGGCGTTACCCGCTGTTGCGCAAGCAACGGCACCGCCAGCTCCCTACCAGGCAGGAAGACGACCGGCGAGGGCAACTCATAGCGATAGACCTGCCCGCTTAACGTCGACCCGGCGGAAACGGGCACACCGTCGATGTAGGTGTTCGCTTCGTCGCGTCGGCCCGGCTGGGCTTGAAGGACTCGCGAGACGTTGTCGATCGGCAGCAGGCCGGCCATCGCGCCATCACTCAGATCCGGGTACCGCACGCTGAGACTGGGGAGTGTGCGTGCGCCATAACCCAGGTCCCCGGCGAGGAGTCGGACCGTTGAGGTATCTAGCCGCAACGCCCCGGTGCCTAGGACGGCGGTTCCCCTCAGCGATGATGCACTTCCGAGACGGAGCTCGTAGGACGCGACCCATGCGCTGCCGGGCACTTCATACTCGACCGTCAGCCCCTGCCGCGCTCGATCGCACGCGAAGGTGACCAGCAGCCCCTCGATCGGGGCGAGGATATCTGCGGGCCAGAGCATCCTTCCTGACGGGGCGACATCGATCGCACCAGAGGGGTGGCTCCATCGTTCGGGATTCACACCAACGAGCCGACGCTTGAGTGTGGTACCGTCAGCTTGCGCAAATTCGAACTCGCGACCGACTGACTTGCGCAGGGCTTCGATCCCATCAAACACCAGCTCTCGGCGTACCTCCGTGATCTGGACGCCATCGGTGGCGCTCACAAGTGACACCGCGATCGCACCAGGCAGGACCACTCGATGCTCCGAGCGCCCTGCCGGCAACCCGATCGGCAGCCGCTGTGACACCCGCACGATCCCGTTCGAGGCGATCGTGACGATCGGCCGCTGCGCAGGCAGCGCAGCGCTGAGTCCGGTGATCAACAGCGCGAGGCCCACCACCGCCCGCCGCATCACCAGACCACACGCACGCGGTAGGTCAGCGTCGCCTTCCCCTTGGCGGGGACCGTCACCGGGAAGACGGCGCGGGTGGCGGAGCGCTTCTGCACCGGCACCGAGCTCTCGACGATCGACCACTCGCCGCCGCGATCTTCGCGCACCTCGACCACCACCGCCGAATCCTTGGCGTTCTGCAGGTCGACACGATACGACGCCATCGCGATGGTGCGACTGGTGTTGGGTGCCGTGCCACGCGTGGTGGTGAACGCGGTCTGCGTCCGCTTCGCGGTCACGTCGAACGCCGTCCCGGTCGAGACGTTGAGCTCTTCACCCGGTGCGGTGTGGCCGATCGCGCCCATGCCGATGAGCTGCAGCCGCCCCGCCTTGTCGGTATCGAAGACCTGCACGCCACCAGCCGGGAGCGGGAGGTCGCCGAAGGTGGTGCCGAGCTTCCGCTCGAGACGGTACGTGACCGCGACCGGCACCTCGCGTTCGTCCTCTTCCTGCGCGAAGCCGCCCCAGAACGGAATGCCACCCGACACCGTGAAGCGCCGCTCGGCGCGCGCCGGCGTCGGATCGAAGAGCGGCGTCACCAACTGGGTCCCCGGCGTGAAGGTGATCCGCCCCGGCAACGTGTAGAGCCGCGCCTCGCCAACCGCCTCCTGCGACGGCGCGGCATCCTCGAAGGAGTTCACTGCGACACTCTTCGCGGACATGGCATAGGCGCGCGGCGACGGGCTCGGCGCCTGCACCCCGATATCCCCGGCGAGCAGCTGCACCTCGGCATTCGCCAGGTCGAGCGTACCGCTCATGATCGCTGCCGCGCCTTCGATCCGGCCGGCAGCGCCCAGGATGAGCGAATAGGAGACGCCCCATGACGCGCCGCTCGTGGCGTACATCATCTTGACGCCGCTGCGCGCACGATCGCTCGTCAGCGTGAGATCGGTGACCGGCGTGGCCGGGACGCGGGCCAGCTCCCAGCGGATCTGGCCGGGGCGCCCGAACACGACCGCATCGCCGATCTGCCAGCGCTCGGGCTGCAGCGCGAGCAGCTTGGCGCTGATGATGCTGTGGGCCGCGCCGACCTGCTGGTCGATCATGAAGGTCTCGCCGACGTGCCGCCGCAGCAGCGCCTCTTCGGTCGACGCACCGTCAAAGCTCACGCGGCCGAGCTTCACCCCCGGCTCCAGCAACATCAACGATGCCGGCTCGAAGATCCCGAGCGGCAACGACACCGTCGACGTGCCGGCGGCGATCGCGGCGGGAAGCGTACGGCGGATCAGCACGCGTCCGGAATTGAAGAGGGTGACGGATGAAGCGTCCGCCGGTTGTTGCGCCACCACCATCGCCGGCGCCACGAGCGCGAGCATCGCCAATTGCAGGGTTCGGGTCATCGCTGCAGCTCCTCGGCCACACGGCCGGCAATCTTGTAAACCAGGACGGCGACCACCGGGACGGCGATCACGGCATACCACTGGCCTTCGGGAGACGTCGCTGGGCGTGTCAGGCTCCACGCCGCCGTGACCGCTCCCGCCAGCAGGGCCGCCCGGCGGGCCACCAGCGTGACCCGACGCCGCCAGCGCTTCTGGCAGTCCGGGCACCGTTCATTGAAATCGATGTCGGGCACCCGTCGCCCGCAATCACTGCAAGGGACCTCAGGCCACCCGAGCGGCGACGGCACGGCCGAACTCCTCGGTGGATGCGCTGCCGCCGAGGTCACGGGTGCGGACCCCATCGGCCACGATCGTGGCCACGAGTCCGCGACGGACCCGGTCGGCCGCGGCGTGTTCACGAAGGTGATCGAGCATCATCGCCGATGCGAGGATCAGCGCCGACGGGTTGGCGAGCCCCTGCCCCGCGATGTCTGGCGCCGAACCGTGCACGGCCTCGAAGATCGCCGCCTTCTCGCCGATGTTGCCACCGGGCGCCAGGCCGAGGCCACCCACGAGGCCACTGATCTCGTCGGAGAGAATGTCACCGAAGAGGTTGGTGGTGACGATCACGTCGAACTGCTCCGGCTTGAGCACCAGCTGCATCGCCGCGTTGTCGACGATCAAGTCGTTGAACGCAACGCGCCCCTCGTACTCCTTGGCGATCTCGCGGCCGATCTCGAGGAAGAGCCCCGTCGTGAACTTGAGGATGTTCGCCTTGTGCACCAGCGACACCTTCTTGCGACCATGGCGCACCGCGTACTCGAACGCGTAGCGAATCACGCGCTCCGAGTTGACCCGCGTGACCACGGCCACCGATTCCGCCTGGCCGTGCGGATCGCCATTGACCTCGACGTAGCGCTCCTGCCCGATGTACAGCCCTTCGAGATTCTCGCGCACCAGCACGATGTCGATGCCATCGAAGCGACCGCCCGGCACGATCGTCTTCGCGGGGCGGACGTTGGCGTAGAGGGCGAACTCCTTCCGGAGCGCGACATTGACCGAGCGGAAGCCGCCGCCGACCGGCGTCGTCAGCGGCCCCTTCAGCGCCAGGTTGGTGCGCCGAATCGAGTCGAGCGTCGCCTCGGGCATCGGGTCGCCGGTGGCCTCGACCGCCGCCATCCCGCCGAGTTGACGGTCCCACGCGAACGAGAGGCCGGTGGCCGCGAGCACATGCAGCGTGGCGTCGGTGATTTCTGGACCGATGCCGTCGCCGGGGATGAGCGTGATGGAGTGCGTCATGGACTCAGTTGAAATCGGGGAGGATCCTGGCGACGGCAGCGGCCAGTGCTGCCGCCGGCGTCGCGGCAATCGCGAACGGTGTGCTGCGCCAGAGCAGCGCGCCGCTGCGCGCATCGGCCAGCACCAGCACCACCTCGGCGCGGATGCCACCGGGTGCTGACTGGAACCGCACCGCCGCCGGCACCATCACCTGACGGCCGTTGGTCAATGCGGCGAGCATGCGGAGCTGCGAGAAGAGTGGATCGGGGATCCGCTTGAGGCCGTCGGCCCGAAGCATCGCCTGCCCCATCTTGTCGGGATCGTTGATGGTCCCCGGGGCGCGGCGCGCCACGCGGCGCAGCTCGTCGCCAAGCAACCACGTCACCTCGGGGCCGCGCATCTGCAGCACTTCGCCGACCAGCGAGTCGGCCCAGCGCAACCGCGCGTGCAACTCGGCCGGCATGCCGACACCGGAGGCCGAATCGGCGACGAGATAGGTCACTGGCAGGACCGGAATCGACTGCCCGGCGAGCGGGGACAACAACAATGCCGGCGCGGGAGGAGTCTTCGGTTCCTTCCCCTCTTTCGTCGCTTGCGCGCAGGCAGGCGCCGCCACGAGCAGGAGCGTGGCGGCGAGTCGGAGCGCGCGATGGTGGGCGGCGGGGAATTTCACCGCGGAAAGCTATTCCAGCGAGAGCCCGCCGTCTACGGCGATGACCTGCCCGGTCACGTGGCGTGCCGCATCGGAACAGAGGAAGGCGATCACCGCGGCAACATCCTCCGGCTCCGCCAGACGACCGAGGACAGCACGCTTCTGGGCCCGCTCGATGACGTCCGAGGGCAGCTCGTCGAGGCGCTCGGTGTGGACGAAGCCCGGGGCCACCGCATTGACATTGACGTTTGAGGGGCCGAGTTCGACCGCGGCCGCACGGGTGAACCCCTCGAGCGCTGCCTTGCTCGCCGCGTAATTGGCAACGCCGAAGCCGGGGCGCGCCGCCTGGTGGGCCGAGATGTTGACCACCTTGCCCCAATGCTGTCGGCGGAAGTGGGGAGCGCAGGCCGCCACGCAGTGAAAGGCGCCAGCCACATTGGTGTCGAAAACGGTGGTCCACGCCTCTTCGGTCATCCGCCACAGCGCGCCGTCGCGAGCGATGCCGGCGTTGTTGACGAGGCAGTCGACGGTTCCGAAGCGGCGGACCACCTCCGCGATGAAGGCATCGACCTGGTCCCGGTCCCGCACGTCACAGCGCGCGGCATAGACCTCGGCGCCCATCGTCGTGAGGGTGGCCTCGGTCATCAGGGCGGTGGCTTCGACGTCGCGCCCTCCCATCTCGAACCAGCAGAAGGCGACCCGATACCCCAGGCGGCCGAACTCAAGGGCGATGGTGCGGCCAAGGCCCGTGGCGCCGCCGGTGACCACGGCGACGCGCCCCGGCGTCACGGCCTCAACTGCCGCGGGGCGGGGTTCAGTCTCAGGGATCGGCTCGGCGACCGACGCGGCAAGGGCAGCCGACCAGGGATCGGGGGCGGCGCCAGGGTATGGGGACATATCCAGCGAAGCTACGGGGCGAAGCGGCGCTCGGCAACGGCGGGCAGTGCCGAGGAGATCTGAAAAACGCAGGTGGAGTCAGGCCACCCCGCCAAACCGGGCCTCGAAGGCCTCACGGTAGGAGCGGGTGAGGACCAGCCGGCTGCCGCCTTCCAGCAGGAGTTCCTGGTCGCCGTCGCCCAGGGGGCGCAGCTCGCGGACCAGGCGCAGGGCCACGATCGTCGAGCGGTGGATCCGGGCGAAGCGCTTCGGGTCGAGGAGGACTTCGAGGTCGCGCATGGTCCGGCGGGAGAGGTGGACGCCGTCGGCGGTGTGCAGCCGGACGTAGTTGTCGGCCGCCTCGATCCAGCGAATGTCGCCGACCTCGAGCACGGTGGTGCGGCCCACCCCGCGCGCGGCGATCCGTTCGAGGTATTCAACCGGCGCGTGTGCCCGCTGTGCGGCCAGCGCGGCAATGCTGCGCGCCAACGCCTCGCCCTGGTCCCGGCCGATCCGAGCCCGCACCCGATCGACCGCCTTGGCCAGCCGGGCCGGGTCGAAGGGCTTGAGGAGGTAGTCGACCGCCTGTGCCTCGAAGGCCTGGACGGCGTACTGGTCGAACGAGGTGACAAAGACCACGGCGGGGGCCTGGGCGGGGTCGAGTTCGGCGACGACGCCGAGGCCGTCGAGCCCCGGCATGCGGATATCGAGAAAGAGCGCGTCGGGCTGATGGCGCTCGACGAGATCGAGGACCTCGAGGCCGTTCTTCCCCTGCCCCACCACCTCGACCTCGGGGAGCGCGGTGAGCAACCGCACCAGGTCGGCGAGGAGGAGGGGCTCATCGTCGGCGGCGACCACGCGCATGGTGCTCATGCCGGGACCTCGATCACCGTCTCGACGCCGCCCTCGGGGGCGGCACGCACCGTGAGCGAGGCGGCGGCACCGTAGCGCGCCGCGAGTCGCTCCCGCGTCGTCGCGAGGCCCACTCCCTCACGCAGCGCCGCAGGGAGCGGGACGCCGTCGTTCCAGACGACGAGGCGCAGGCGGTGCGGCTCAGACAGGGCGGTGATCCGGAGGCGGCCCCCCTCGGGCTGCACCGCGAGGCCGTGGCGCAGCGCATTCTCGACGATCGGTTGCAGCACGAAGCGCGGCACCATCACCGCCTCGACCTCGGGGGCGATGGCCCACTCGACATGCAATCGGTCGGCGAAGCGCGTCTCCTCGATCGAGAGGTAGCGGCCGAGCAGCCGAAGCTCCTCGCGCAGCGGGACCTCGCCCGATTCGGGCGCGGCGAGTGCATCCCGCAAGAGATCGCCGATCTGTGCCACCATGGTGCGGGCGCGGACCGGGTCGCTGTCGATCAGCGCGCTCACCGACTGCAGCGCGTTGAAGAGGAAGTGCGGTTCGAGCCGTGCGGCGAGCGCATCGAGACGGGCCTGCGTCGCCTGGCCCTCGAGCCGGGTGGCCTGCAGCTCGCGGAGCCGCAACGCCTCGCGCGTCAGCAGGACATGATCGAGCGCGAGGATCGTGACGTAGGTGAAGATCGCCAGAGACAATCGCGAGGAGGTGAGCAGCGTGCGCGTGATCATCTCGCGCGTCATCGCTTCCGTCGGGGCGAGCAGCGTGATCGAGATCCAGATCAGCGCCGTCACGGAGAGGACGTAGCAGACGGTGAGTGCAACGGCGTGGATCAGGGTCGCCCGCAGCCAGGTCGCCCGCGTGAACGGCACCCGGCGACCCAGCCAGATGATCAGCGGCGCGAGGCAGAGCCATCCGACCCAGGCCGCGGCGCCGACGGCGAGGACATCGCCGAGCGGAGCGGCCTCGCCCGAGGCCTTGCGGGAGAGATAGCCCTGCGCCGCCGTCAGCAGCGTCAGCGCGCCGAAGACGGCTAGGAGCAGCCAGGTCGCGGTGCGGGGCGCACGGGGCAGGGAGCGTTCGGGGGAGGCCATGCCAACAAGCTAGCGCCGAAATGCGGCCCTCGGGACGCGATTCGTCCCGCGAGGACGCGATCCACCCCACGCGGTGTTGAGCGCAGCGGTCGAGGCGTCGAAATCTCGGTGCACCTTCTCACCCTTGAGGCGACATGTCGCGCACCGCCCTGCTCCTGAAGTTCCTGCTTGTTGGAATACCGTTCGTCGGCTCGGCGCAGGTGCCGGCACCTGCCGCCGCGCTCCTCGACCGCACCATCGCCCGCATGGGTGGCGACTCGGCGCTCCGTGGCATCCGCTCGCTCCGGCTCGACATGATGACGCAGTGGGCGCGTACCACCTTCGCGAATCGCCCCTTTGCGGACCTGCCGTCGTACGAGCGGAACGTCGAGTTGCGCGACTACGCCACCGGTTCCTGGCGCAACACGCGCCAGTTCCTCGGTGGCGGGCCCGCGACAGGGATCGTCGACGTGGTGCGCGACACCATTGCCGTGCGACTGATGCCGGCGGCGCCAAACGCCGCCCCCACGTGGGGGGCGCTCAACCTCGCCTACGTCGACGAGCGGCGCGAGCTCTTTGCCTTCGCACCGGAGCGGTTGGTGCTCCAGCTGCGCCATGATCCCGCATTGCGCCAGCTGGCCGACACCACGATCGACGGAGCGCCGCACGCACGGCTGCACGCCACGGTCGACGGTTGGCCCGCCACGCTCTTCGTGCGCCGTACCGATGCGCTGCCGACGATGGTGCGCTTCCACGCCGACGAGATCGCCGACTTCGGCCTCGCGCCGTGGGGACGGCACGAGGTGGAGTTCTGGTATTCGGGATGGCAGCGGGTGGCATCCGGCGTGCTGCTGCCGCGCCAGCGCGACGTGCGCCGGCTCGGCGTGCCCTACAAGCGGATGACGGTGCTCGCGATGGCGGTGAATGCGCCGGCCCCTGCCGACTCCTTCGCCATCAGCGATTCGCTCGCTCGGGTCTACCTCGCCACCGAACACCGCCCGATGTGGCAAGTCGACGTCGCCGCCATGGGAAAGGTGGTGCGCGAGCGCTTCGCCACCACGCCGCCGATGCTCGGTACGCCGGGCGCGGTGCAGATCGGCGGGCAGTGGGTCCTGATGGAGACGGCGCAGCACGAGGGTGCGGTCGAGCTGGTCACCGCTTGGCTCGCGAAGGTGGCACCGGGCGTTCCGGTCGGGGCGGGCATCGCCACCATCCCGTCGCCCTCGAATGGCGGCGCCCGCTGGTTCACCCGCGCAACGCCCCCGCTCTACGTCGCACCGGGCGCGGCGCCGATCATCCGGCGCGTGACCGGGCGAGCCGCCGCGGGAACGGTCGTGGCCACGCCGCGCTGGGTCCGGATCGGCAGCGATTCGCTCTGGCTCGAGCCCTTCACCGCGCCCGACCTCGTCGGCGCGATGGCGGTCTATTCACCGACCCTGAAGTGGCTCTACCTGCCGGCGGCGGGCGCTCCGATGCACCAGGCCGAGCAGGCGGCGCTCGTGGCCCGCCTCGCAGCCCGCGGGATGGCGGTCGAGTGGATCGGCTCGGCCCGGGGCCTCGTCACGGCGGCACCGACCACGAAGTGACGGCGGCGGTCGGGGTCGGGGAAACCCGGCCCCGGCCCCCGTCGTATCCTTCGGGCATGACTCCTCTCCTGTTCCTCGCGCTCGCCACGCTCGCCCCGCAGGACACGGTCGAGCGCACCCTGCAGGCCCGCCTCGACAGCTACCGCACCGCAACCGGCATCCCCGGCGCGGTGCTCGGCGTCGCCTTCCCCGATGGGCGCGTGATCGCGATCGCGAGCGGCATGGCGGACACCGCGCTGAAGCAACTGATGCGCCCCGACGCGCGGCTGCTCATGGGCAGCGTGGGGAAGAGCTACGTCGCCGCGGTGGCGATGCAGCTGGTGCGCGAGGGAAAGCTCTCGCTCGATGCCCCGGTGAGTCGGTACGTCGGTGGCCAGGGATGGTGGGACTCGGTCGCACACGCCACCAGCATCACGGTGCGCCAGTTGATGACGCACACTTCGGGGATTGTCCGCTACGAGTTCCGTCCCGAGTTCACCGCCGCGCTCACGAGCAACCCCGACCGGGTCTGGGATCCGCGCGATCAGGTGCGCTACCTGCATGGCGCGACGCCGCCGTTCGCCCCCGGTGCCGGATGGGACTACTCCGACACCAACTACCTTGTGCTCGCACTCGTGCTGGAGCGCATCACCGGCAAGCCGATCGATGACGAGATCCGCCACCGCTTCCTCGTCCCGATGAAGCTGGCGAACACGCTCCCCTCGGATGCGCGCCGCCTCCCCGGCGTGGTGCAGGGCTATGCCGGCGCGCAGAATCCCTTCGGTGGCCGTGACGCGATGCTCGACGGTGGCGTGATGATCGTCAACCCGCAGTTCGAGGGCGCCGGCGGTGGCTATGCCGCGAGCGCGGCCGATGCGGCACGCTGGGGAGCGGCCTACTTCAGCGGCGCGATTCACGGCGACTCGCTGCTCGCCCAGGCGACACACGGGACGCCGGCGCGGATGCTCGGCGCCGGCACCAGCTACGGGCTCGGGATGATCCTCCGTGACAGCACGGCGGCCGGCCCGGTTCGCGGTCACAGCGGCTTCTTCCCGGGCTACCTCACCGAATTGCGCTACTACCCCGCATCGAAGATCACCGTCGTGCTGATGGTCAACGCGTCGGCCGTGCGGATGCGTCCGCCAATGGCGCGATGGGTCGACGAGACGGTCGCGGCGCTGACCGCGCGCTAGCAGCCGAGCCTCGCGCCGCTCCGGGGCCCGCGCTACCTTCACCGCCATGCCCAACATCCTCTGGATCGTCGCCGCCCTCGCCAGCGCGGCCGGGTGGGGTGCGATCGCCCTGCATCGCGGCGAGACCATCTCCGCCGCCTGGCTGCTGCTGGCGGCGATCGGCTCCTACCTGATCGCCTGGCGCTTCTACTCACGCTTCCTCGCCAGCCGCGTCATGGCGCTCGACGATGCGCGGGTCACGCCGGCGCACCGTCACGCCAACGGGCGCGACTTCGTGGTGACCACCAAGTGGGTCCTCTTCGGGCACCACTTCGCCGCGATCGCCGGCGCAGGTCCCCTGGTCGGGCCAGTGCTCGCCGCGCAGTTCGGCTACCTCCCCGGCACCCTCTGGATCATCATCGGCGTGATCCTCGGCGGCGCGGTGCAGGACTTCGTGATCCTGGTCGGCTCAATGCGCCAGGATGGCAAGTCGCTCGGCCAGATGGCGAAGGAAGAACTCGGCGCGACCACCGGCATCCTCGCGATGGTCGCGATTCTCGCCATCATGGTGATCCTCCTCGCGGTGCTCGCCCTCGTGGTGGTGCGCGCGCTCGAGCACTCGCCGTGGGGCGTCTTCACCATCCTCTGCACCATTCCGATCGCGCTGATCATGGGCTTCTGGATGAAGGTCTGGCGGCCGGGGAAGACGGTCGAGGCCTCGATCTTCGGCATCATCATGCTGATGGCCGCGCTGGTGGGCGGCCGCTACGTGGCCGCGTCGCCGACGCTGGCGCCGATGTTCACCGCTGACGGCCTCACCATCGGCTGGGGGATCATCGCCTATGGCTTCATCGCCTCGGTGATTCCGGTCTGGATGCTGCTCTGCCCGCGTGACTATCTCTCGACCTTCCTCAAGGTCGGCACCATCGTCGCGCTGGCGCTCGGCATCCTGCTGACCCTGCCCGAGATCCGCCTCCCCGCGCTCACCCGCTTCACCGATGGCAGCGGGCCGATCTTCGCCGGGTCGCTCTTCCCGTTCTGCTTCATCACCATCGCCTGCGGCGCCATCTCCGGCTTCCACGCGCTGGTGGCGAGCGGCACCACGCCGAAGATGGTCGACCGCGAGACGGACACGCGACTGATAGGCTACGGCGCGATGCTCACCGAATCGTTCGTCGCGATCATGGCGCTGATCGCCGCGGCGTCGCTCGACCCGGCCGTCTACTTCGCGATGAATGCGCCGCTGCCGATCCTCGGCGGCAACATCGACGCCGCGATCGTGACGATTCGCGGCTGGGGATTCGTCCTCGAGCCGGGACAACTCGAGGCCCTCGCCGCGCAGATGGGGGAGAGTTCGCTGCTCGCCCGCACCGGTGGTGCGCCGTCACTGGCCGTGGGGATGGCGCAGGTCTTCGCGGGCGCGTTCGGTCCGTCGCTCACCGCGCTCTGGTATCACTTCGCCATCATGTTCGAGGCGCTCTTCATCCTCACCACCGTCGACACCGGCACCCGCGTCGGCCGCTTCATGGTGCAGGAACTCGCCGGTCACGTCTGGAAGCCGCTGGGCCGCACCTCGTGGTACCCCGCGTCCGTCCTGGCCTCGGCGGCGATCGTTGCCGCCTGGGGATGGTTCCTGTTGCAGGGGGTCCAGGACCCGCTCGGCGGCATCAACGCCCTCTGGCCGCTCTTCGGCATCAGCAACCAGCTGCTCGCCGCGGTCGCGCTCACGGTGGCCACCACGCTGATCATCCGGAGCGGTCGCGCGCGCTACGCCTGGACCACCATCCTCCCGCTCGGCTGGGTGCTGCTGGTCACCACCACCGCCTCCTGGCAGAAGCTCTTCCACACCGATCCGCGCATCGGATTCCTGGCGCACGCCTCCAAGCTCGCCACCGACGCCGCCAATGGAACCATGGTCCAGAGCACCGCGTCGCGGCTGATCCTCAACGACCGGATCAACGCCGTGCTCGTCGCGGCCTTCGTGCTGGTGACGTGGGCGGTGGTGGTGAGCGGAGTCCGCGTATGGACGAGACGATCATCGATCATCGATGATCGATCATCGATGATCGATCATCAGCTCCCGGCGGCTCCATGACGCTCAATGCGGTCTTCAGTGCTGTACGACGCATTCTCGGGATGCCCGACTACGCGGCGTACTGCGCGCACGTGCGGCAGGCGCATCCGGGGATGCCACTGCCGAGTGAGCGGGAATATTTCGAGGTGTATCTCAAGGCGCGATACGAGGGCGGACCGAACCGCTGCTGCTGAGCGGCGCGCCTGCTAGGGGCGGCGCCGGTAGCGGAAGTCGTAACCCACCTGCCAGGTCTTGCCGCTGTCGCTGGACGTCTCGCCGAACTGGCGCACCGTCATGCTGTCCAAGGGGGTGAAGCTCAGGCGCTGCCACGGCGTCCCACCGACGGTGCGCAAGACCAGCGTCGGGCCATCCCAGCGACTCTCGCGAAATTCCACCACCCCGCCCCCTTGTCCCACCCAGTACTGCTGCCACTGCCCCGTGGCCTTGTTGAAGGCGTTGAGGCTCTTCCCCACGGAGCCGTTGCTGGCCGTCCAGTTCTCCAGCAGTGCGCAGCCACCACTGACGCGCTGCACCGAACTCCGTCCGGCCGCCACCCCCGGCGCACTGCTCGGTGACACGTCCCACTCACCAACCCTACGCCATCGCGGCGTCGACGTGGCCCAGGCGACTGTGCATCGCACCCGCATTGTAGACCGCGGCGACCAGGCGTCCGCCCACTGCGGCCCGTTCGAACGCCTCGGCCGCCTCGGCGATCCGCTGCTGCGCCACTGCGGCGTTCCCCACCCCATACCAGGCACGGAGCAAGGTGCTGTCGGCCTGCGCCAGTTGCCGATAGAGCCGCTCCGCCTCGACCGGATTCCCGGCGCGAAGCAGCGAATCGGCACGCAGCTCGGTGGCGCCCTTGGGACGCGGGGTCGCCGGGGCCTGTGCCCCGAGCGGCGGGAGCAGCAAGCAGGCGGCGGCGAGGGCAATGACCAGGCGGTGCGGCATGGGATCGACTCGGGTCTCGGGGATCGGCGGAGGGAGCGTGCTGCACACTACGCGGTCGGGAGCGGCCGCAATGTCAGAGCCCTGTCATACTCGACCGGTGGCGAACAGCGGTGAGGGGTAAGGGGTAAGGGGTGAGGGGTAAGGGGCTGTTTCCCCTCACTCCTCACCCCTCACCATTCAGCGCGGTTCGCGGTTCGCCGTTCGCGGTTCGCCGGTTACTTCAGAAACAACAACTCCCGATACGTCGGCATCGGCCACAGCCCCGCGTCGACGTGCGTCTCCAGCGTGTCCACGGCGCTGCGCAGGTCGGCCATCGCCGGGCGGACCTTCACCTTGATCTGTTGCGCGTGCTTGATCGGGTCGGCGTCCTCGTGGGCGACGGCCGCATCGAGGGCGGCAAGCGAGGTGCGCAATGCAGTGACGAGGCCGGTGAAGTGCTCAAGCGACTGCACCGTATCCTCGCAGTCGACGCCCGCGGCCTCGGTGGCCGTGGCCGCCTCGGCGATCAGCGTCTGGTGCTTCAGTGCCGCCGGAAGGATCTGCGTCCGGGCGATCGACACCATCATCTCCGCCTCGATCGTCAGCTGCTTGACCCACTTCTCGACCGAGATGTGGTAGCGCGAGTCGACTTCGGCCTTGTTCAGCACGCCGTACTTCTTGAAGAGGTCGACGGTCTTCTTCGCCTTGAGGACCGGAAACGCCTCGACCGAATCGCGGAGGTGCGGCAGGCCGCGCTTCTCCGCCTCCTTGTGCCAATCCTGCGAGTAGCCGTCGCCATCGAAGACGATCCGCTTGTGCTCCTTGAGGACCTTCTTCAGGACGCCGAGCACCGCGGTCTGCAGCTTGGCCGGGGTCGGGTTGTTGCCGGCGGCCTTCTCGAGCTCGGTCGCCATGAAGTCGAGCGACTCCGCGGCGATGGCGTTGAAGACCATCGTCGGCCATGCCACCGAGGCGGTCGAGCCGACCGCGCGGAACTCGAACTTGTTGCCGGTGAAGGCGAACGGCGACGTGCGGTTGCGGTCGCCCGAGTGCCGCGGGATCTGCGGCAGCGACTTCGCGCCGAGGTCGATCGTGCCGCCCTTGATGGTGCGCTTCGGGAGGCCCTGTTCGACCTGCGCCAGGATGTCGGAGAGCATCTCGCCCAGGAAGATCGAGATGATCGCCGGCGGCGCCTCGTTGGCGCCGAGGCGGTGGTCGTTGCCGGCCGCGGCAATCGAGGCGCGCAGCAGGTCGGCGTGGATGTCGACGCCGCGGATCACGGCGCAGAGGAAGACCAGGAACTGCATGTTGGTGTGCGTGTCATCCTGCGGATCGAGCAGGTTGACGCCGGTGTCCGTGGCGATGGACCAGTTGTTGTGCTTGCCGCTGCCGTTGACGCCGGCGAACGGCTTCTCGTGCAGGATGGCCTTGAGGCCGTGACGCTCGGCGACGCGGCGCAGGATCTCCATCGTGACCATCTGATGGTCCGACGCGATGTGCGACACCTCGAAGAGCGGCGCCAACTCATACTGCCCCGGCGCGACTTCGTTGTGGCGCGTCTTCACCGGCACGCCCACGCGGAACAGCTCTTCCTCGACCTCGGCCATGAACGCCAGCACGCGGGCCGGGATCGCCCCGAAGTAGTGATCCTCGAGCTGCTGCCCCTTCGGCGGCCGCGCCCCGAAGAGCGTGCGCTCGCAGGTCACCAAATCGGGACGGCGGTAGAAGAGCTCCTTGTCGACCAGGAAGTACTCCTGCTCGGGGCCGAGGGTCGTCAGGACGCGCGAGACGCCGGTGTCGGAGCCGAAGAGGCGGAGGATCCGCATCGCCTGCTTGGAGAGCGCTTCCATCGAGCGGAGCAGCGGGATCTTGGTGTCGAGCGCCTCGCCGGTCCACGAGACGAAGCCGGTGGGGATGCAGAGGGTGACCGCCTTGCCGTTCCGGTTCAGGAACGCCGGCGAGGTCGGGTCCCACGCCGTGTAGCCGCGCGCCTCGAAGGTGCCGCGGAGGCCGCCCGACGGGAACGACGACGCGTCCGGCTCCGACTGCGTCAGGTCGGCACCGGAGAAGTTGTAGATCACACCTCCCATGCCGTCGGGCGACACCAGCGAGTCATGCTTCTCGGCGGTCAGGCCGGTCAGCGGCTGGAACCAGTGGGTGAAGTGGGTCGCCCCGCGCTCGACCGCCCAATCCTTCATCGAGGCGGCGACGATGTCGGCCACCTGCGGATCAAGCGGCTCGCCCTGGTCGATCGTCCGGAGCAACGACTTGTAGACGGCCTTCGGGAGCCGCTTCTGCATCACCGACTTGGAGAAGGTGTCCACCCCGAAGAGGGCGTCGACACGGTCGTTGGGCGAGATGTCCGTCACGGGGGAGTCCTGGCGCGAGAGGGTGAGGCTGGGTGGCCCACTTGGCCACCACGAATGGGGCCAAGCTAACCGGCGCGCGCCTTGGTGCAAGTATCGTTGCACGTCTTATGAAATGTCAAAAAATGAGCATGCGAGCGGTATTGCGCGAGGCACGGCCACTGATAGCTGATTTCGTTGTACGGCTTACTTGTTTGCTGGGCGCGTCACCAGCCACCATGCAGCCGTCGCACCGACGCCGGCCACGGCCGAGAGCCAGAGCGCGGCCGCCGTCCCTTGGGCGTCGACCACCATGCCGAAGAGGAGCGCGGCCGCGAGCGACGTGACGCCGGTCACCGCCTGCGCCTGCCCGAAGGCGCTCCCTGCCCCCTTGGGCGCCAGCCGCGCCACGGTGCTCTTCTCCGCGGGCTCGCCGATCCCGGTCACCAGCCCGAAGGCGAGGAAGACCGCCATCATCGCGACGGGCGTCCGCGCCTCCCCCAGTGCCCAGGCACCGAGCGCCGCGAGCGATCCCGAGAGGACCACCACGCCCCGTTCGCCGACCCGGTCCACCAACCATCCGGCCGGATACGCCGAGGCACTGCGTACCACATGCAGGCCGGCCCAGGCGAGCGGAATCAGCGCCAGCGCGACGCCGTGCTGCTGGAGGTGGAGCAGGAGGAGCGTCTCGGGGAGGCGACTGACGACCAGCAGCGTGAGGGCGAGGATCGGCGGCCAGAACGCGGCCGTGGCCGCGCGCTCAGCGGAGGCGGAAGTCGCTGGTGCCGGCGGTGCCTCGACGGCCGCCACCTCCCGGCCACGCAGCGTCCACCAGAGCATCAGGATCGCCAGCACCCCGGGCACCACGCTCCATCCAATCACCGCGCGCGGCGTGAGCCCGGCGTACTGCAGCAGCGCCCACCCGAGCAACGACCCCACCACCGCGCCACCGTGGTCGAAGGCGCGATGAAAACCGAAGGCGCGTCCGCGCTGTGCCGCCGGCACCGCTTCGGCCAGCATCGCGTCCCGCCCCGGCGACCGCAGCCCCTTCCCGACTCGGTCCGTCATCCGGAGGCCGATAACCATGCCGACCGAGCTCGCCAGCGCAATCAGCGCGCGAGCCACCGCAGCGATCAAGTAGCCGCCGAGCACCAGCACCGGACGGCGCTCGCGCCGATCCGCGAGCTTCCCCGCCGGGAGGCGGAGCAGCGCGGCGGTCAGGTCCGCGAGACCATCGAGGGCGGCGAGGGAGGTAGCCGACCCGCCCAGTGTGGTGACGATCAGGGCGGGGAGGAGCGGGTAGACCATTTCACTCGAGGCGTCGTTCAGCCCCGAGACCAGCGACAGCCCGCGCACGCGGCGCGGGAGCGGTGCGTCAGTCCTGGCCAAGCGCCCAGCGTGCGAGCCGCACCGGCAGGCCACCGCCCTGCAGTGCCCGCCCGATGAAGGCGACCGGATCGCCGCCCTGTTCGGCGTACCACGACTGCCACGCCTCATGGGAGAGCGCCGCCGACAGCGCCTCGAGCGGCTGCGACGAGACTTCCTGGACGACGAGGCGCGCCTCCACCTCGGAGAGCCCGGTGACCTCGCGCACGAACGCGGCGGCCGCCTCGCGGTCCATCCGCCGCGCCTGCAGGTGCAGGTCGACCTCTGCCGCCGCGCTCTCGATCAGCGCGCGGTGGCACATCATCAGCTGCTGCTCCTCGCTGCCACCGACGATGGTGGTGCGGACCAGCGCCGAGACGGTCCGCCCCCATCCCATCGCGAGACCGGGCGCCACGAGCACCCGCCGGATGATGCTCGGCAGTGCGCCACGTGCCGCCTCCTGCATCAACTCGGCATGGGCGCGGATCGCCTCGCCACCGAGCGCGTGGCGATCGAAGGCGTCAACGGGATCTTCCGTGCACGGCGCGTCCGTCGCGGGAAGCCCGAGCGTGACCATCTCGCCACGCACCCGCTCCCAGGTGTCGGTCCACTCGGTCGGGAGCTCCTCGAAATCGATCTCGCCGTTCTCCTGCAGCTCCGTGACGAGCGCGAGCGGATCCTCGGAACCCAGCACCAGCGCCACGGCGTGCAGCGACCGCTCGACGCCGGCGCGGCGCAGTTCGAGAATGCGGAGGGTGCCGCGGATGCCGACGGGCTCGTGCGTGAGCATCGCGAGGCGGCGCTCCAGCGCGTCCTCGCCGAGTCCCGGCTCGCCACCGCGCGGCGCCTCGGTCTCGAGCCAGCGACGATGCTCGGCCAGCGCGACCAGCGCAGGCTGGACGGCGATGTCGTCGAGGTACTCTGACGCCTCGTCGAGCAGATCCTCGAGCTGGGCCACGAGTGCCAGCGCATCGCCGGCGGTCTGATCGGGGATCGGGCGCGGATCGGCCTGGACGCCGCCGAGAAACTCCGGCAGCGCCGCGACCCGGCCGCGCAGCGCGGCTTCCGCCTCGGCGTCGAAGCCCTCGTCCATCAGCACGGCGAGCGCATCGACGGCGTGACGCAGCGGGAGGGTCGGATCGGCGGCCTCGGCCTGCGTCACCGCCTCGAGGGCAAGGATGTCATCACGAATGGTGTCGAGCAGTGCCGTGCGATCGACCTCGTCGTCGAGAGCCTCGACATCCTCGAGGTCTTCGATGGCGTGGGCAATACTGCGGAGCGCGGCGGCCTGCGCCACGAGCCATGGCGCGTCGAAGCGACCGAGCCGCTGCTGGGTCTCGGCGGGGGCTCCGTCGGGATGGCGCATCGGATCGAGGTGGCGCGCCAGGTCGAGATACGACGCCAGCAGGGCGGTCAAGTCGGCCGTCATGTGCTGTGCACCTCGGTATGCGCCCCGAAGCTGCCGGAGCCGGTGAAGCCGATGACCTTCGCCTTCTCGCCGATCATCACCTGGTCAAGCGTGCTCCGCTCGATGGTGCAGCCGGGACCGACGATCGCATTGGCCACCGTGGAATCGCGCACCGTCGTGCCCGCCTCGAGCGTCACGTTGGGCCCGATGGTGCAGCGCTCGAGCGTGCAGCCGGGCTCGATCAGCACCGGCTCGATGATCGTCACATCGGCACCGACGGGGCCGTGCTTCGCCGCGCCCTGCGCGAGGAGAATGCCATTGGTCTCGATGGTGGTCTCAAGCTGGCCGCAGTCGTACCAGCCGCCGACCTCCGCGGTGCGGATCTTCTTGCCGTGCTCGATCATGTGCTGGAATGCATCGGTCAGGTAGTACTCGCCCTTGTTTGCCGGTGCGGCGAGGACGTGATCGATCCCGGCCCAGAGCGCCTCGACATCGCGAATGAAGTAGAGCCCGATGTTGGCCAACTTCGAGATCGGCTCGCTCGGCTTCTCGACGATCTTGGTCATGTAGCCGTCGGCGTCGGTCACCACCACGCCAAAGCGCTGGTAGTCCTCGACCTCCTTGGCCCAGATGATCCCGTCGGCATCGAGGGTCTGCGCCAGCGAGAGGTCGGCCTCGAAGACGGTGTCGACGAAGATGATCATCACCGGCCCGTGGATGAACGGCCGCGCGAGGTTGATCGCTCCGGCGGTGCCATCCTGGACCTTCTGCTCGATGAAGCGCGAGGGGATGGCGTAGCTGCTCCGCGCGTGCGCCTCGACCTGGTCCTTGAGGTGCCCCGTGATGAAGATGAGCTCCTCGACGTCGAGGCCGGCGAGCTTGTCCATCACCCAGTCCATCACCGGACGGCCGGCGACCTTCAGCATCGGCTTCGGGATCAGGTGCGTGTGCGGCCGGAGCCGGGTGCCCTTCCCTGCGGTCGGAATGATCACCTGCATCAGGTCAGCCTCGTCCGTAGCGGTCGTTGATGCGCACCAGGTCGTCGAGCTCGGGCGTGGAGGCCTCGAGCACGTCGCTGTCGACGACAGCCTCGATCTGGTGAATGGTCAGCGCGGGAATGTGCACGGAGTCGCCGGCACGGAACGGCCGTTCGACCGGTGCAGCGCCTTCATGCGGCCAGGTCCGAAGGATCAACTCCCCGGAGAAGACGTGCATCGTCTCGTCCTTCTTGTGGTGGTACTGGCACGAGAGGATGTGGCCTGCCTTCACGTGGAGCACCTTGCCCACATAGCGATCGGTGTGCGCCCAGATGAGCTCGTGGCCCCACGGCTTCTCGACGCGCCTCGGCACTTCGGCCATCACGACCCCTGCATATGGAAGGTGAACGACGACGGGACGGTGATGCAGTCGCGGACGCAGACCCCGCAGGCGACGCATCCCTCGACCTTGAGCACGGGGCGGCCGTCCTCGTCGAGCGAGAGCGCCCGTTCCCCGATAGGACAACTGCGGACACAGACCCCGCATTCCTTCCCTTCAAACGTAATGCAGCGATCGGGATGAAACTCGATCCAGCCGAGCCGCTGCCCCGCCCAGCCGTTGGCGGGCACGGTGAGGGCATCGGTGGGGCAGGCGGCGGCGCAGGGCATGTCGGGACAGGCGATGCACGGGATCCGCGCCGGCTCGAGATAGGGCGTGGCGGCGGCGAGCCCGCCGCTGGCAGGCACGTGCAGAATTGCCCCGGCCGGGCACGCCGCAGCGCAGGCGCCGCATCGGGTGCACGCCGTGAGGAAACCGACCTCGCCGAGGGCACCGGGCGGCCGGACATAGCGCTTCTGGACGATTCGCTCTTCGGTGGCCTTGGCCACCTGCTCCATGGCGTTGCCGAGGGCGCGGCGGAAGAAGGTGCGCCGATCGCCGCCGAAGTCGGTCATCGGATCACCGGGGCGATGCCGATCAGCCAGCGCTTCGCCGAGACGCGGTCCATCGGCTCCGACGCCGCCCACGGGGAATCGTTTACGTAGAACGGCAGCTCGAGACGACTCTCGAACGCGACGCCGAAGAAGCGGTGGCTGAATCGGAGCCCGGCCCCGGCGTCGAGCAGCATGCGGCGCACCGGAAGCAGCAGCGCCAGCGACGTCCCGTCACCCCCGGCGCCGCGCTCGCCGCCGAGTCGAGCGGCATCGCCGAAGGCAACGATCGCGATGCGCGAGAGGAGCGGCGTCTTGGGTTGCAGGATGGTCGCGACCACCTCGACGTTCAGCGAGGTGAGGTGGTTGGTCGAGAGTGATGGCGCAAAGCCGCGCAGGTTGCCGCCGCCCGCCTCGTGCCAGTGCCCCGCCATCTCGCCACGCACCAGCGGCGCGCCGTCGGCGCGGAGGAACGGGTTCGCCAGCTGCTCATAGGGGTCGGCACCGGCGACGAACAGGCGCCGCTGCGGCAGGAGCGGATCGGCGCTGAACAATGACGCATGGGCACCGCGGACCGCGAGTGCGACGTTGCCGGAGAGCGTGCGATGCACCGTGGCCTCGAGCGCCAGCTTGCCCCACGGCTGCATGTCGTAGCGCGTGCGCGTGGTGATGCCGTCGCCCGGGCGGCGATACTCGACGCCACCGGTGACGGTGCCGCGCGCTCGGGTCTGCCACGCGCCGATGGTGCCATGGCGTTCGACCCAGACCGGGAGCTCGATGGTGCCGCCAACTTCCCAGTTCGGGTTCATGACGAAGCGATCGTCGTGCACCGCGACCCACCGGAGAGCGGCCCCGACGCGGTCACGTTGTGCGATGCTGATCGACGCGCCGCTCCGCCCGTCGAGGCGGAAGAGGTCGATCCGTTGCGTGAGGTCGAGGCGCTGAATCCGGAACGGATTCTCCAGCGTGAGCGACACCTGCAGCGTCTTCACCGTCGAGTCGCGGGGCGAGAGGAGACCGGTCGACCAGCCGAGGCGGAGGGTATGCCGATCACCGCGTTCCGTCAGTGGCGTGCGGAGCCTGACGCCGAGGGTGAGGCCGCCGGCGTCGTTGTACCAGGCATCCGGAAACGGCCGCTGCGCCCCGAGAGTGGCGGGCGCGCAGAGGGCGGCAATCAGCAGGAAACGCGTGGACAGGATGGTCATGGAATGGCCCGAAGGATACCCGGAAACGAGCGACGCCGCACCAGTGCTGGGTGCGGCGTCGCGGGTCCGTCCAACCGCGGAACTCAGCGGCTGATGAGCTTGTTGCGCAACTGCGCGAGGCGCTTCTTCACCGAGCCGTCGTAGACGCGGTCGCCGATCTTCACGACCACACCACCGAGCAGCGACGGATCGACCGCGAAGCCCGCGATCACGTCCTTGCCGATCGCCGTCTTCAGCCGCTCCACCAGCACCTGCCGGGTGAGCGCATCGACGTCGCGCGCCAGGGTGACCCCGGCACGCACGCGGTTGAGCTGCACGTCCACCAGCACCCGGTATTCGTCGGCAATCTGGGGCAGCAGCATCTGCCGCCCGCGCTTGACGACCGCGCCGAGGAAGAGGATGAACGGCGTCGGGGCCCCCTGGAGCGCGTGTCGGATGATCTCGACCTTCTTCTCCTTGGTGACGCGCGGCGACATCATCACCGCCTCGATCGACGGGGTGCCCAGTGCCGCGGTCGCCTCGTCCATCAGGGTGCCCCATGCCTCCGGAGCCCCCGCGTGCTTCGCCAGCGACAGCAGCGTCTCGGCGTAGTTGCGGGCGATGGTGACTTCCCTCACGCCGACTTCCCGATCGACCCGAGGTATTCCTCGACCAGCTTGCGGTCGGCGGCGCTGTCGAGCGACTGCCCGACGACCTTGCCGGCGGCCGCAATCGCCAGATCCACCGCCTCACGACGGAGGTCGGCGACGGCACGCAACTTCTCCGCCTCGATCTCACGGCGCGCACGCGCCAACATCTCATCCTGCTCGGCGCGGGTCTTCTCCACGGCCAGCGTGCGCTCGCGCTCGGCTGCCTGACGCGCTTCGGCCAGCATCGCCGTCGCCTCGCCACGCGAG
Source organism: Gemmatimonadota bacterium (assembly GCA_016720805.1). Lineage (NCBI taxonomy): Bacteria > Pseudomonadati > Gemmatimonadota > Gemmatimonadota bacterium. The sequence goes on from JADKJZ010000004.1 coordinate 21,976, forward strand.
CCAGCCAACAGTTGACGCTGTTCCTCAAGCGCCGCCTGGGCTTCGGCATGCATCTGCTTCGCCTCGGCGAGCTGCAGCCGGATGGTCTCCTCGCGGTCGGCCGTCGCACGGACGATCACCGGGAAGAGCTTCTTCGCGAGGATGAACAGCACCACCGCGAAGACCACCACCGTCCACACCGCAAGCGCCGGGGTCGGCTGGAAGGGGCCAGGAAGCCCCTCCCCACCTTCCGTGCTGAGGAGCAGCATCGGGATGATCACTTAATGACCTTGAAGAGCAGGGCGAAGACGAGCGCGATGATCGTGGCGCCTTCGAGGAGGACGGCGATCAGCAGGCCCGCGCCGCGGATCTCGCCCGCCGCTTCCGGCTGCCGCGCGATCCCTTCGGCCACCTGGCCACCGATCCGGCCGAGGCCGATGCCCGCGCCGAGGATGGCGAGGCCGATCGCGATGCCGGCGCCGAGCTGACCATAGCCCGCCCCGATCAACTTCGCCGCCGCTTCCGACATCTCACCCGTCTGCATCAGCATGTTCATCATCATTGTCGTAGTCCACAAAGCCAGGGAAGATGAGTCAAGGATCTGCATCGCGCGCCAGCCATCTCGTCTCTTCCGGAACGAGCGGCCATACGATGGAGGTCAACGGGCCAGCGGCCCAACCTCCTGGGCGGTGACGGTCACCGCCTCGAGAACCGGCGCCACAGGATGCGTGGGGCGACGGGGTGGAACAAGGTCATTAGGTGTTAGTCGTTGGTCGTTAGGGGCATCGTCATGGAGTGATACTCCTAACGACTAACGACTAACGACTAACTAGTGCTCGTGCTGCATCATCCCGATGAACACCGCACTCAACAGCGCAAAGACGTACGCCTGCAGCAGCGCCACGATCAGCTCGAGGAACATGATGCCGACGACCACCGCGCCGGTGATCAGCGCGATGCCGCCGCTGCCCACCATGCCGAGGCCGCTGAACATGAAGACGATGCCGAAGAGCGAGAGCAGGACGAAGTGGCCGGCCAGCATGTTGCCGAAGAGTCGGACGGCCAGGGCAAACGGCTTCACCAGCTTCGAGAGCACTTCAATGGGCGCCATCCCGATCGACATCGCGACGGCGCCGATGCCGTGGAGCCCGTCAACGTGCGGGAAGATCGTGCCCATGTAGCCTTTGAAGCCGAGCTTGAACATCCCGCCGATCTCGATGGCCAGCAGCACGATGAACGCCAGCGCGCCGGTCATGGCGAGGTTGCCGGTCGGCGAGGAGCCGAACGGAATCAGGCCAAGGAAGTTCGAGACGAGGATCAGGAAGAAGAGCGACATGATGAAGGGGGCCCAGCGACGGCCCTCTTCCTCGCCGATGTTGGCGATGGCGATGTCGTTCCGGACGTAGAGGACGATCATCTCCATCATCCCGGCGAAGCCCTTCGGCGGGACGCCGGCCTTGCGCGCCTTCTCGACGCCGTTGGCGGTGATCCACATCAGCGTCACGACGATGATGGCGGCCAGCACGAGGAAGACGACGTGGCGCGTCGGCGAGAGGTCGATCGCCATGCTGCCGATGTGCACCGGCTCCCAGCGCGGGAGATGAATGATGTACCCGCCGAAGTCCAGTTCATGGGCGTCGGCCGTGTGATGGAACATCATCTCGGCAATGCTGAACCCTTCGCTCTCGCCACTCATGATCGCAGCCGTGTCTCCAGATACAGAAGCGGGAGGATCACTCCCAGATATCCCAGCGCGGTGGGCCAGGGCGGAAAGTGCTCCGCGTCCCGCACCACCAGCACCGCAATGATCAGCACACCGAGCATCCGCAACACCACGCCGATGCCGTACACCATCAACTGGTCCACCGTCGGCTCGCGTCCGGTCCGCTTCACCAGCCGGAGCGCCAGCAGCGAGAGCAGCGTCGCCACGAGGCCGGCCGTGGCCGCACCCGTCGCCCCTGCCACCCCACCCGCCAGCCAGGCCACCGCAGCAACCAGGGCTGTCGCGACCGTTCCGACCAGCAACCGGCTACCCAGTGGGTGGCTCCTTGGGCCCCTTCCCGCCGCGCAACTTGGCGAAGAGCCAGACCCCGACCCACGCCGTCCCGCCGATGGTGCCGACGAGGGTCGCGAGCGGCATCGTGCCGAGGCGTCGATCGAGCCAGACGCCGCCCAGCGCGGAGAGGGTCACGACCACCGCGAAGGTGATCCCGTGGGATACATAGACCCACCCCTCTCCCATGGCTCGATTGCCCGAATCACGGGGTTTCACGGGCGGGAAGGTATGGGCTTGTGAAATATTTCGCAAGCGAAAAAGCCCCCCGCGAAACCCCATCCGGAGGGGGGGCGTACCAAGGTCGGCAGGGGATGATCGATGATCGATCATCGATGATCGATCATCGGGCTTCTGGCCCCTCTATCTTCCCCCCTCACCAATCCACCCACCGGACCTCCGATGACCGCTCCTTCCGCCCCAGATGACCTGACCCAGCTCCGGCGGCTCGCCGATGGCGTCACCGCCCTCCGGACCCAGGTCGCCGAGCGGGTGGTGGGGCAGACCGAGGCGGTGGATGGGGTCCTGACGGCCATTCTGGGCGGGGGGCATGCCCTGCTGGTGGGGGTGCCGGGGCTGGCCAAGACGCTCCTGGTGTCGACGGTGGCCGAGGCGCTGAACCTCTCCTTCAACCGGGTGCAGTTCACCCCGGACCTGATGCCGGGCGACATCACCGGGACCGAGCTGGTCGAGGAGGACCCGGCCACTGGCAAGCGGCACTTCCGCTTCGTCCCGGGGCCGATCTTCGCCCAGGTGGTCCTGGCCGACGAGATCAACCGGACCCCGCCGAAGACCCAGGCCGCCCTGCTTCAGGCGATGCAGGAGCGGACGGTGACGGTGGCCGGGCAGACCTACCCCCTCCCCGCTCCGTTCTTTGTCTTGGCCACCCAGAACCCGATCGAGCAGGAGGGGACCTACCCCCTCCCCGAGGCGCAGCTCGACCGCTTCATGCTCGAGCTCCGGCTCGGCTATCCGTCGCGCAGCGAGGAGGAGACGATCGTCGCGCAGACCACCGGCTCACGGATGCCGACGGTCAAGCCGGTCTTCGACGGTGCCGAGCTCTCGGCGATGCAGTCGCTGGTGCGGCGGATTCCGGTGAGCGAGTCGCTGATTTCGGCGGCGGTGTTGCTGGCGCGGATGACGCGGCCGAACGAGGCCGAGGCGCCGCCGCTGGTGCGCGAGTACGTCGAGTGGGGCGCGGGGCCGCGTGCGTCGCAGTACCTGGTGCTCGGCGCCAAGGCGCGCGCCGCCATGGGACGGCCGGCCGCAGGCGGACCTCGACGACGTGAAGAGCGTGGCGCTCGCCGTTCTGCGGCATCGCGTGATGACGAATTTCGCCGCCGAGGCCGCGGACCGGACCAGTGAGGATGTGGTGGCGGAGCTGGTGGGTGGGGGGAGCTGGTTGCCGAGGTAGGCACATGCCCAAGCACCGCCCGCCCTCCGAGCGCCCCACCAAGATCTGCGCGGTGTGCGGCAAACCGTTCACCTGGCGGGAGAAGTGGGAGCGGGAGGGGGAGCGGGTGAAGTACTGCTCGGATCGGTGTCGGGGGGGTGGGGGCCGCTGAGGCGAGCTAATCGGGGGGCAAGGGAAAACCCAAGTGGATACCGTTCCCGTCACATTGGGCTGACCACTTCAAGAAGTGAGGGCAACTCGCCGCAGAGCTAGCTCCGCAACCGATATAGCCGGAGTTCAAACGACGGGTCCGATTCGTCCCCTACTGTGCACTGGAGCGCCAGCCAACGCCCCCGGAGGGAGATCCGCTTCCCTGGGCGATAGCAATCGAGCATAGCGTGGGCCAGGGGCTGCGAGCCTTGGAATACATCAACGGCGGTGGAGTCGTTGCGACCGGCGATCAGTGTCACTCGGCCGCGAGCGTCGATGACCAGCCCGGGCCACGCCGTGTATGGAAGATGTTCGCGTGCAAGCGTGTCTAACCGTGCGGCAAGGGCCGGATCGACGGGCTCAATCTTGCCCCCAGGGCCACGAGTTGGTTGCATGGCAGCCGTAAGGCTCGCACGAATCTGCGACAGCTCTTTGGGGCCACGGTGAAAGGGTTCAAAGGGCACGGTAAAGTCGAACGCGGTATCGGGTCCAACCACAGCGATGCGCCCAGAAACGCCATCCGCAACTGCGCGCCACCCGCCGGAAGCTGAGAAGGCAGGAATCGGTGGCGGCGACCCACCGGCCCTCGTCCGACGGTAGGGTGCGATAAAAGTCGGTGAGGTGGAATCCAGTACCACTTCTCGGACCTCACCGGCGGGCGTACCTAAAGAGAGGCGGACAACCCGCGGGGAACCGCCGCGCAATATTTCCATTGGGTCAAATCCGAAGACCGCCTGATCGGCCGCTGCCAGCGGAAACATCGATGGAGGCAGCCTGGTTTCACCAAGGAAGTTTCCAGCCCCGTCGTAGATTACCGCGACGCTTCTTCTTGTGTCGACCACGACGAGTGAATCTGCACCCAAGCCAAGCAGGACGCCTCCCCCGGAAAGCTCACCTGGACCGCTACCCTCCCTTCCGAATCGCCGGATCAGCCGCCCAGTTGAATCGAGGTGGGTGATCCAAAAGCGTTCGATGGTTTGACCGAGAAAGTAAAGTCCTCCTTCGGCATCTGCGACGACCGAGACCTGCCCGAAGGGTGCGACGACGCTGTCCGGTGCAAATGGCATCCGCTCCAGGTCGAGAACGGCAAGCGGAACCGATTCGACGCCTCGGTCTTCTGCCGCGTCCGCGCATCCTGAGGCGCCGAGAAGGACCGCGCCGTACATCGCACACCTGATCCCCAGCTTCATGACTTGCCACCTCTCGAGATCGACTTACGAGTTGACCGTGCGCAGCCGCGGCGTGATGGAAATCGGCCTGTCGGGAATATTACCGGCAGGCCGATTGGGAGGTTGCCGTAAGCTACAACTGATCGCAGCGCACCATCACGTCGATCCCATTTTGCCAGCGGTCAAGAGCACCGCATCTCAGGCCACCGCTGATCGCGGTACAGTCGGCGCACGTGCTCGTGCACGGTGTTCTGCGGCTCGCCCAACCACGTGGCAATTTCTTTCTCGCTCAGGCCATGCCAGAACCCGATCGCAATTTCGGACTTGGCCTGTGTGAGCGCAGTGCGCGCAACGAGTTGCGCAACCTGAGCACGGACTTCGGGCGAATTGGCTGCAGGCCGCACGTCAGCTCCAGGCAATCGAGGGGGAGAAACGGAGATTGAATCGGGAGCGATAACCCAGGCGAGTACGTCGAAAGCAGGCGCACCGGACCGCACCCATGCTTCCAACACAAACAGCGACCTGCCGATTCTCAAACGTGGTGGCTACTTTGCAATCTGGAACGCCCCCCCCCACTTGCAGGGTGACTATCTGAGACTATTATAAGTCTTATATGTCCGTTTTAAGAGTCGAAGTATCTAAATACGACTTTTATGCCATATTACACACAGGTCATAGAATGCACCAACTCACCCCAACCGCCACCACCCACGAGATTCTCCGCGAGGCCGGCGAGCGCCTCAAGCGCTACCGCCTCCAGCAGAACCGCACCGTCGCGGAGATTGCCAGGGAGGCGGGTGTCGCGGTCCGGACTGTCGAGCGCGCCGAAGCGGGAGAAAATCCCACCTTCGAGACCGTCGTGCGAATCCTCCGCGCCCTGGGCCGCGTCGACGCACTCGACGCCTTCCTCCCTGCACCGCTCGTCTCGCCACTGCAACTCGCGGCGATGGCCGGACGCGAACGGCAGCGCGCCGGCCGACCACGCCGCCGGAGCGGTGGACCCACCGGTGACTGACGTGCCGCCGCGCGCGCCGCGGCGCCGTCCGGCGACGGAGTACACCGTCGCCAGCGTGCACCTCTGGGGGCAGCACGTCGGCGCCGTCGCGGAGGACCGCCTGGGCGCGGTGACCTTCGAATACACCGAGCCCTTCCGGCGCTCGGGGCTGGAGATCTCCCCCATCCACCTCCCGCTCGCGCGCGGCGGCCCCGTCGCCTTTCCCGAACTGCAGCGCGTCGAGGCCTTCGCCGGACTGCCCGGCGTGCTGGCCGACTCGCTCCCCGATGCCTTCGGCAACGCGGTCATCCGGCGCTACTTCGAGCAGGGTGGTACCCCCGCTGCCGCGCTGAGTCCGGTGCAGCGGCTCCTCTATATCGGCAGGCGCGCGATGGGCGCACTCGAGTTCACGCCGCCGCTCGATCGGCAGGCGAGTCGCGAAGCGGAAGAAGCGCTCTCGGTGGCGCAGCTCGTCGCCGAGGCTCGGCGCGTGATCGAGGGTGACCCGGCCGTGGCGGTCCCGGAAATGATGCGTGTCGGCGCGAGTGCCGGCGGTGCGCGCGCCAAGGCGTTGATCCAGTGGAACCGCGCGCTCGGCCGAGTGAAGTCGGCCTTTGCACCCGGGGCCGCCGGCGACGAGCAGTGGTTGATCAAGTTCGACGGCGTCTCCGCCGGCCAGGGCGGCCACACGCTCGACAAGGCGTTCGCACCGGGACCGTTCGGCCGTATCGAGTACGCCTATGCGCAGATGGCACGCGCAGCGGGCATCGAGATGTCGGAGTGCCACCTGCTGCACGAGCGCGACTTCGCCCACTTCATGACCGAGCGGTTCGATCGCGACGGGAGTGAGCGCATCCACCTGCACTCCCTCGGTGGCCTCCTTCACGCCGACTACAACATCCGGCAACTCGTCTCCTACGAAGACTACTTCCGCACCATCCGCACCCTCGGCATGGGGCAGCCCGCCATCGACCAGGCGTTCCGGCGCATGGTGTTCAACCTCGCCGCGCGCAATCAGGACGATCACGTCAAGAACATCGCCTTCCTGATGGGACCCGACGGCCGCTGGCGCCTCGCCCCCGCCTTCGACGTGACCTGGGCCTACGGCAGCAACTGGACGCTCACGCACCAGATGACGATCGGCGGGAAGGACGACGACTTCACCCGCGAAGATTTGCTGGCCGCTGCGCGCGCCTTCGACGTCCCCCATGATGGTGCCGAGATCCTCGAAGAAGTCGATACCGCGCTGACGCAATGGGAGCCGGAGGCGAAGGCCACCGGGTTGAGCGCCGAGCAGGTTGGAGCGATCAGTTCGACTTTTCGGCGCTTCGCGTAGCCGAGGCTGCTTCCTGCTGCTGCTTTGCCAGCGCCGCGGCAAAGCTCTCGCCGGCACCGTCGGCATACGCACGGCAAAGCGTCCGGTCGATCATGGCGTCGGCCTGGCCCTGGTCACGTTTGGCGACGCGCTCCCAGAAGTCGACCATCCCTGGGTGCGGCGCGAGCGCGATGTCGCAGGGCAACGCCGCGACCTTCAGAAAACTCGCCTGATAGTCCTTCACGAGATCCGGGTGCTTCGGATTGCCCACGAGTCTGTATCCTGGCGCCGAGAGCGATCCGACATCCACGAGATTGAGACAACGACCATCCTCGCACGACCTCCACGCCCAGGTCGTGTTGCCCCTGGTGTGGCCCGGCGTGAGGTGCGCGGTGAGCGTCAACTCGCCGAGGCGCAACTGCTCACCATCGCTGACCGCCCTGGCGCCCTGCACGGCAGGATAGGCGAACCGATCACCGTATTGCGGATCATCCCGGCCCCCGCGTGCCAGCAATGGAAGGTCTTCCGCCCCAGCGATAATCTCGGCGCCCGTACTGCGGGCCAATTGGGCAACGTCGCCCGCATGGTCACAGTGCGCGTGCGAGACCAGGATCCACTTCACGTCGCGAACATTGAAGCCTGCGCTCGTGATGTTCGCCTCGATCAACGCGGCGCCACCGGGTACCCCGCCATCGATCACGACGTGGCCCGCTGGCGAGGTGATCAGAAATACGCCAAGCCCCCGCGGCCCGACATGCCAGGTGTTGCCGTAGATGCGAAACGGCGCCTGGGGGGCGGTCCACGTCGAGTCATCGGGACAGCCATTCGTACGGGCGGCGGTCGCCGGCACGGCACTGGGCGGCGGGACATCCGGTGTGGGGGGCGGAGCATCCTGACAGGCGACGACGGCCAGGAGCACGACGGTCTCGAGTGGCAATCTGAAGCGCACGACTTCCCCTCGGCATTGCGGTGAAGCGACTGGACGGCCGGCGACAATGATCCCCTCCATGCGCGCGGTGTCGCGAGGAGTCCGTCACCTGGAATCGCACCGGCCTACGGGCGCGGCAGAAAGGCTGTTTCATCGCCACACTACACGGGAGCCAGGCGGCGCGTCACCTCGTGTCAGCCACCTTCTCCGCGTCCAACGCTTCTACTCGATAGAACACCTTCACAGCGTCGGCTGCCAGATACCCGTGACAATAGTGGCTTCTGATTCCCCTGGCCAAGGTGGCATGGTGATGCAAATGAACTTCAAGTCGGTGTCCGCCACATTGCGGTATTGAAATCGTGTTCCGACTGGAATGTCGATTGATGTGCCTGGCACAAGCACAGAGACGCCGCTCTCTGTGCCGTCATCTCGCCAAATTTCGCCATGTCCTTCCAACACATACCAGAATTCACTCACCGTTGCGTGGACAGCCGCTCGATTGACTTGGCGCGGAGGGACCGTGCTATGGATCATGCCGCCCCTATTGCCATTCATAAGGATGCGAACATCTGCACCCGCTGGCGATTTCCTGTCGGACTTCTCTGGAAGCGTTATCGTCTTGTACATATCTCCTCACATGCAGGTTTCCAGTCGAAGAGCACATTCAAGACGCATGGGTGACCCACCCACTGGCTCACGAGGGGATGATGCGGGGGCGCAGGATTCGCTGTGAGGGCTCCGTCACCTGGACTCGTCCCGGCGTGCATCTGCTCCGGAAGGGCTGCTTCATCGGCACGCAGCACCTGACGGCTGACCTGGTGGCTCTCGCCCAGCAGTTCAACGCGCGCCACCGAGCAACCTGCCCCGCGAGTGACGCGACCAGCGCAAAGGCCGCGACCGCCGAATCGTCAAGCTCGTCATTGCAGTGCAAATCGCTTGAGGCGTCGTGCCAGAAACCAGGCTGCCACGCCAATGGGAACGACGGTGACCAAGGCAAAGAGTCGTTGGAACAACCCAGCAATCGGCGAAAAGAACTGCTCGCCAACGACGCCCCTGGCGACCAGCATCAGAATCGACAAGGCAAAGTTGACCGTCAGATAGATTCGGAATGCGCCGCTGTCGGGGAGGCTTCGAGCGGCTGCGATGAGACTCAGTGACCAGACTGGAAAGCCGATCAAGAACACCCCTTCATGCCTCGGGTCCGGGAGTGGGAAGATGCCAGCCTGGACCGTGCTCATGGCGATGCAGATCATGCCGACCGTGGTCAGCCAGGTTGGTAGTGGGCGCGTTCCCATCCGTGTGAGGCCGAACGGGAAGCCGACCGCGGCGATCCATGTCGGAATGCTGCCAACAATCCTGCCGATATTGTATACCGCGGGGCGGCTCGACACCGTAACCATACCGAGCTCGCTCGCCACCTGGCGCACGATATCGTAGTCCCTCGCAAAGAGAATCGCGATCGGTTGAATGCCGTAGTAGACGATGGGTATCAGAATGCCCACCGCAATGGCGGGATACGTCAGTTGATCCAGTGTGTGGGTCGTCACTGTGGAATGGCCTCGACAGCGTGGGCGCCGCGCGCGGGAGCGCGAGGTTGCGTGGGAAAGAGCTCACGGCGCGGGTTGCCATACAACCCGAACTCCAGCCGGAGCATCACGGAGGGGCGCCGTGAGCCCGCACCGTCATCCACGCCGCGGTGCCCATCTCCCCCAGCCCCGCCGGCATCCGGATCCAGCGAACAATCGCCATCTCCTGATAGCCCGGCAGCAGCAGCGTCGCCACGAAGTGGATGACGTAGCCGACGCCGCCCACCATCAGCACGACGCCCATGGCCTTCGGGAGAAACCCCGAGCGATACACCAGGTAACCGAACGGCCAGAGCCACAGTCCCCAGAAGATCTGCGCCATCAACTGACCGTTCCGATAGCTCGAGAGCTCGGCCGACACCCCCGCTGCCATCACCTCCGGCGTGAGCGATGCGTTGCCGATGAGCGTGAGCACGTCGAGCAGGTGCACCTGGTTCAGGAACGCGATCGGTGCGCTGACCGCCGCGAGGGCGACCATCGCCACCGCGGCGCGCGGATTCACGTGATGCAGCACGCGGTAGAGCTCCAACGGCAGCAGCAGGAAGGCGACGTTGCAGAGGTACCCGGACACGATCCCCAGGCGCCAGAGGTATTCGTTCGCCACCAGGTTCTGCACCGTCCGCGCCGGGTCACCGTCGACCAGAAGCCGCGAGGGGACGAAACCCAGGGTAAAGAGCCCGGTCACAACCACCACCAGATAGAGCAGCCCGGCAGTGCGCGTCGACGTGCCGCTCATGCGACACGCCTCGGCCACGTCCACGCCTTCCCACGATGCTCACGGTGAGCGCCACCTCGATGACACCGAGCAGGGGATAGAAGCTCCACGCGCCCGGCATCGTGACCAGCATGATCGCCGTGAAGACCACGCCCGCGACGATGTTCAGCCACCGACTCACTCGCGGTACCAGCACCAGCGAGAGCACGACCATCAGCGACGGGATCGCCATCATCGTCGCGGTACCCAGCAGCACCTGCTGGGTCACCGTGCCGAGTGGGCCCATGCGGCCGTCGAGAAGCTGCTGGATCTTCCCGGGCACGTACAGCCCGAAGTAGTCACCGTAGAGGTAACAGAGGGTGACGCTGACCCAGAGCACCGACAGCAACAGCGGCCTCGGCAGCGGCATACGTTCCAGCGGGTGAACGTGCGCGGCGTCATGCATGGCAATACTCCCGGCAAAAGTGCTGCTGCAAGGTAGTCGTCACTCGAAGCCGAAGCCGACGCCGACGGTCAGGTATGCCGGGGCGGTGAGCGGCTCGCCGCCCTGCGTGCGGCCGACGCCGGCACGCAGCATCAGTTCGGCAGCACCAAGCGAGGTGCCGGTCATGAGGCCGAGGCGGCCGGTACCGCCGTTGTTGAGGTACCAGCCATCCCTGGCGTCGGCGTAGTACTGATCGCGGTACTCCTGCGTGTGCGTCAGGTGGGTGATGATCGCCTTGTCGAAGCCGATCTCGCCCGCGACAAACCATCCACGCCGATACACGCCCGCCGTCGCCCCGATGTCCGAGCCGAAGTTGACCGCGCGGAATGATGTGTTGCGCGTCCCCCGGGTGATGAACGTCGCACTCGCCACGAGGCGGAACGCCCCGCGCTGCATCAGCTGCACATCGCCGCTCAGGCGCACCCGGAAGTCGCGCAGCTCGGCGTCCCCCGCGACCACGCCCGCCTCCACGCCGAACCGTGCGGTGGCGCCGAGCAGCGAGGTGAAGCGCCCGTACCCGAGCGAGGTGATCACCGCCGGATCAATCGCCATCGTGAGGTGCAGCTGCGCGTCACCCGGCTGCAGCCGCGCGAGGTTCCATTGCGCGGCCAGGTCGCGCGGTCCTACGCCAAGCAGCGCCAGGGCAAGCAGCATGGTGCGCGTCACTGGGCACCTCCGCCCTGCGGTACTGCGAGGAACGCCCGCACATGCCCCATCACCTCGGCCGTGTGCGTCCAGTGCACATCGTGGCCACCACCGTCGACAATCTTCAGCGTGGCAGTACGGTACAGCGGTCGTTGCGCCTGCTGCAGCGTCGGCCCGAGCACCTCGCTGCGCGCCCCCGCGATCAGCAGCACGCGACCCGTGAAGGCCTGCAGGTTGGCGGTGAAGTCGTAGTTGAACTTCGCGGCCCCGTCCTGGCCATCCTCCTGCAGATAGCGATTGGCAAACGCACCTTCGCGCCACGACGGCTCCGCCCCCGGACCCTGCCGCACGTTGTTGCGCGGCTGTGCCCCCTTCGCACCGATCGCCATCTGGTAATCCATGCGGACATGCTCGTCGGGGGAGAAGAACTGCGTGGTCCACGCCACATCGTTCAGCCACTCTCGCAGCAGGTTGATGTCGAAGAGCTGGCCCTTGATCCGCTCGTACATGCTCCCCGTGAGCGGGCCGGACTCGATGAACACCGCCTCCTTCACCCGGGTCGGATGTCGATCGATGAAGGACGTCCCGAAGATGCCGCCCCACGACTGGCCGAGCAGGGTCACCTGCCGACCGGGAGCAAAGCGATCGACCAGTGCGAGGAGGTCCGCGTCATACTGGTCGATCGTCAGGAGGTCCTTGTCGTGACGCTGGGAGAGCCCCGCCCCCCGCTGGTCCCAGAAGATCATGTGGTAGTGGTCGGCCAACGAGTAGCCGTCGTAGCGCTCGGCGAGCCGGAGCAAGGAGCGGTAGTCTCCCCCGGGGCCCCCGTGCAGCACGACCATCACCGGCTTGGCCGGGTCGCCCCGGGTTTCGGCATGCAGGCGCGTGCCATTGATCGTGAGCGAGGGGAGTGAGGAGTCCTCCATCACGGTCCGGGGGACCAGATTCCCCGGATCCGACATTGTCATGGTCTCACAGGCAGTCAGCGCCACCACGCCCGCCACGACCAACCAGCGTGCTCCCATCAGCTTCTCCCAGACAGAGTCATTGACCGGCTCGAATGGTTCGAGCGGTGTCGTGGGCTGAACATCAGATGGATGGGAGCAGGCGGCGACCGGCCCGGCCGAGCGATACGTCCGAACCGACCGGCCGGGACGTTCAGGCGCCTTCGGCGCGCCGGTATTCCGAGGGAGTCAGCCCGGTCAGCTTCTTGAAGGCCGCGTTGAATGTCGACTTCGAGGCGAAGCCGGCCTCGAGCGCCAGCGCCAGGTAGGTATAGCGAGCGCCGTCGGGACCGACCAGGCGCTGCTGCACTTCGCGGACCCGGTAGCCGTTGATGAAGTCGTAGAACGAGAGCGTGAGCTGCGCGTTCAGCACTTCCGACAGCCGATGCGGCGTGGTGCCCAACCGTTCGGCGAGCTCGCCGAGGGTGAGTTCGGGCTGCCGGTAGGGGCGTTCGCGTTCCATCAATGCAACGAGTCGTCCTTTGAGCTCGTCCGCTTCGCGCGGCGCGAGTCCGGAACGCTCATACCGCGGGGGCGCGGGGGCGGCGTCCGTCGCCGGGGCGACCACGCCCACGGGGATGGCGTGTTCCGCCGTGGCGAAGCGGAAGATTTCCGGCTGCCGGAGACCCCAGTAGCCGATGCCGACAATGACCAGCGTGATTCCCACCGCGATCAGGAAGTCGGTGGAGAAGGGGAGGCTCAACCCTGCCGGTTCGGCGAGCCCGAGTGCGACCGCACTCACCCAGATCATGGCGTAGGCGAGTGCCAGGCCGCGTAGCCAGTTCAAGTTGACGCGGTCGAGCGTGGAATAGTTCTCCGCCACCACGCGCTGGTGACGCTGCAGAGCAAGCATGGTGACCGCGGTATAGATCACGCCCGAGACCAACATGAGCGGACCGGCCGCGATGGCCTGGATTGGCAGTCGACCGTCGAGGACCGCGTGGAAGAGTGCGATCTTCTGACTCGCCGGAAGGAGGTAGACCGGCAGCCCCCACGCGAGAAACGCCACGAACGGAAGCGCGTGCCAGAGATCGCTGCGCCGGAGTCGCCGGCCCTGGTCGCTGGCCGTGACGGCATAGAGATAGAAGAGCGGACCGAACAGGAACGGCACGGGCTGCGTCACGCCGAAGAGATGCGGCAGTCGGGGGACGAGATTGGCCGAGTAGTAGATGATGGTGGCAAGGTGGCAGGCGAACGCCAGCACCGCCCCCGCGAGCAGCAGGTTCGGGGTCCGGCGCGGGCGCTTGGTGGCGAGCGCCATGGCGACGATCACGCCCTGCGCTGCGCCGATCAGGGCGACGATCTGCCACCAGTTGAGGGTGCCTGCGCTCACGGGAATAGTCGACTCCAGGGGATCGGGCGGCGGGAATCTACACGCACGGAGCGCTAGTCCGTGACGCGCCCGCGATCAGGCCGCTGTCAGAAACGCAAGCCTCAGGGCCGACGGAACCGTCCCCGATCGATGGTCACGTTGAACTCCACCTTGTCGATCTGCAGACGCACCGGTGCGGGCGACCCTTCCACCGCGATCTCCATCAGGTACGGCACCTGGACCCCTGCACCACGCGGTAATCGCTGCTGGTGATGCTCATCGACGCGTCGCGCCCCATCACCGGGCGTCGCTGCGTCCGCAACACCTCCAGATAGCTCCGCGCGTCGAGGTGCACCGTGGCCGTGCGGCCATTCGGCCAACGCACGTTCACGGCATGCACCGGGGTGGCGGTGCCACGCACCTGGACCACCTTCGGTCCAGCGTATTCCAGCACGACGTGCTTCGCCGCCGCACCGATCAACGGTCCGTCGAAGTCGGTTTCCTCGAGAAAGTCCGCCAGCTCCGCGGCCGGCACGTCCGTCGCCTTGCCGTCGCGCGAGGCAAACGGATCGACCCGCCACGGCTTCGTCCCATCGGTCGCGGTGATCTGCACCGCACCGGCCAGTGTCACATCCTTGCGGAGCAGGTTCGGACGCATCGCCTCGCTCACGACCGGAATCGCCTCGGGCAGGATCCCGGTCACCTTCATCGCCACTCGGCGGTTCTGGACCTTCTCCAGCGAACCGCTTGCCGTCGCGTAGCGAGCAAGCAAAGTCGCGAGGGGCATGGCAGCGGGTGGAACAGGCCCCTGCGCACCCAGGGCGGCAGGCAGCAGGGCCAGAAGGGCAAGTGCACGCATCAGCGGAGTTCTCGTGGTGGGGGTCGTCGGCCAGGCACGCGGATAGCGTCGACCGTTCAGGAGCGCGCCGACGAAGGTCGAACGCACCAGCCAGTGATAGGAGAGGAGCAGGAGCAGCATGGTCACGCCGAGGAGCAACGCGAACTTCAGTGGCCAGGGCAGCGGCCAGTCGCGCATCAGGAGCTGCAGCCCGAGCAGCAGCGGGAGGTGGGCGAGGTAGATCCAGTACGATGCATCGGCGAGGTAGCGGCGCGTGGGCGACGCCCCCGCCAGGAAGCGCAAACCGAGCCCGATCAACCCGCATGTCCAGCTCCAGACACCCACGGCATAGAGCGCGGCGAAGTGCAGCTTCGGCGCCCCGAATGCCGCCGGCATCAGACGCGGCGTCACCCCGCCAACGGCCAGGCACGCCGCCGTGGCGGCGATGGCCATCACCAGGGAGAGTGCCCACCACCGCTCGATGCGCTGCAGCAACAGCTCGGCCTGGCGATGCATCACCCAGCCGAGGCCGAAGGCGAGCCCGTAGCTCAGCAGCGCGGCGCGATTCGGCAGCAGACCGGTGTCCGGTGTCGGAATGCCGAACCACATCATCCAGTACGGCGTGTCGTAGAGCCACCACGCCACCGGGATGGCCAGCACCAGGGGCGCCCACGGCCCGATCAGGAGGCGCATCGCGCCATCGGCCATGGTGCGCACGCGCCCCGCGCGGTCAAGCAGCACGACCATGCCGCGCACGAGGAGCGCGCCCGTGTACAACCAGAGCAGCAGATACAGGAACCAGAGGTGGGCGAGGGGAAAGGTCGCGACCGTGAGTCCCCCAGTGGCGGATGGACTCCCGGGCATCGACACCTTGAGCACGGCATCGATGACACCGAGCACGAGCGGCCAGGCCAGCACCAGCGGCACCCCGATGCGCAGCGCGCGCTGACGCAGGAAGCCTGCGGTCCCGAGCCGCTCACGCACCACGCGGCCGAAGAAGCCGGCCAGCACGAAGAAGAGCGTCATCCGCGCCATGTGGATCGTGAAGAACGCCACCGACAACGTCGTGCTGCGCGTGGCGTCCGCCACCAGCCAGAGCTGCGGGCCGGGAAGGAAGGCCATCGAGGCGTGGAGGACCACGCCCGCAATGAGGGCGAATCCGCGCACGGCATCGAGACCATGCCAGCGCGCGACGGCGGCATTGGTCATCAGAGGAAGTCCTTGCGGCGCGATTGCCATTGCCAGGTGGCAACGAGGACCAGCGCCACGACGCCAAGTTCGACGGCGGCGATCGTGCGCAGACTCGGTACCCACGCGACGGTGGGCCCGGAGATGGTGGCGGCGACATCCGCCAGCCGCAGCGACCAATAGATGTCCGCCTGCAACCCAAGGTTGATCGTCGCCATGACGGCAATGGTCCACGCGCGGGCCGTGACGATGGCCGTGGCCAGCGTGACGATGTAGCCGCTCAGGACGTACAGGAGCAGGGCGATGGTGAACGGCAGCACGCCGTCGGGCACCGACTCACGCAGGAGGATCACGGCAGTGGCGCCCGCGCCGAGCATGAGCCAGGGCGTGCGGGAAGAGGAGCAGGTTGGCGGCGAGTTTGGCCGCGGTGTACTCGCACGCCGATCGGCAACGACATCACGAACGGCAGCATCCTGCGTGCGCTCCTGCACCACGGTCAGGAAGGTCAGGAAGATTCCGATGCTGATCGACCGTGAGCAGCAGCACCGCGCCAAGATAGAAGACGCCTGGCTCGACGAGAGCAGCATGCCGAGACCCGACCAGGCCGAGGGGCGAAGCCGGCCGCGATCCGGGCCACGCTGGAAGTACCAGTCCTTGCGCACCAGGTGGCCAATCATCGTGGTATTCATGCCGCGACCTCCTCCCGGCGTGCCATCACCGTGGTCACGAAGATTTCTTCGAGGGTGAGGCGCTCCACCCCCTGCACCGACGCACCGCCCGCGGCGCACGCCTGGAGCATCGTCTCGTCGTAGTGATCCGTCACGAGCGTCGCGACATGGCCATGCACGGTGGTCTGGACGATGTGCGGCAACGCGGGCACCACTCCCGGCACTGCGAGCTCCAGGCGCAGCCGCCGCCACCGATCGAGATACGCCGCGGTGTCGTCGGCATCGATGATCCGCCCCCGATCGAGGAAGCTCACACGGTCGGCGATCTGCTCCACATCCAGCGTGTTCTGGCTCGAGAAGAGCACCGAGCGCCCGGCATCGCGGACCACGTCGGTCAGCGCGCCGATCACTTCCTGCCGCGCGACCGGATCGAGGCCGGTGGTCGGTTCATCGAGGACCAGCAACTTGGGGCGGCGTACCAACGCGAGCAGCAGTCCGGCCTTGATCCGCTGGCCATGTGACATCCCCTTGATGCGCTGCTCCGGACGCAGATCGAAGCGGCGCACGAGGGTCGCGGCGTAGGCAGCGTCCCACGCGCCGAAGACCTGGGCCACAAAGTCCATGTGCCACTGCAGCGTCGCGCGCGGGAAGAGGCGCATGTCCTCGGAGACATAGCCGATGTCCTGCTTCGCCCGGGAGGTCGCCTCCGGGATGCGGTGGCCGAGCACCTCGATCTCGCCGGAGTCGGCGGTGACCAGCCCCATGATGATGCGGATGGTCGTCGGCACCGGCGCCATTGGCGCCGATGAACCCGTATTACTGCCCGTCGGCATCGAGCGCGACGTCGCCGAGAGAAAACGGGGGATAGTGGTTGCACACCCCCCGGAGCCGGATGGCATGATCGGTCATGGGTGATCCTCGGCGCGGCGATCGCCTCAGCGAGACAGCGCGCAGCGCCTCGATGGGGAGGTGGTTGCGGACGGCCAGGTGGGCGAGCGCGTCGAGCAGCGGCTGGAGCTGTGCCTCGAAGAGGCGGTCCGACAGGTCCGGCACCTCGGCCACGACCGACCCGATCCCCTGGCGCGTCACGATCACGCCGTCGCGCTCGAGCTCGAAGTAGGCCCGCTTCACGGTGATGACCGACACACGGAGCTCGGCGGACAGTTCGCGGATCGATGGCAGGGGGAAGCCGGCCGGCCAGTCGCCGAGCGCGATGCGCTGGCGCACCTGCTCGATGATCTGCGGGTAGATCGGCCGGGATCGGCCTTGGCGAAGACCGAGCCGCTGTGCATAGTGATATACTCAGTATACGGTGGTTTGTCAAGTGGGGTGCTGGTGCGCCCTCCGCCACGGCACCAAGTGAAAGGCCGCCGCAACGCCGCAATGAAGGCGGTCACCCTGGCCGATCGCCCGGCCCGGCTCGCCACCAGCGCCATCACGTCGGCACCCGGCGGCACTCCGGGAGCACGCGAACCAACCGACCCGCCGCCAGGTCGTCCGCGATCGACCACTCCGAGCGGACCACGACGCCGAGCCCGGCCACCGCCCAGTCGCGCGCGACCTCACCATCGTTCGTGGCCAGCACCGGCTCGACCCGCACGGTCTCCAGACGCTCCGCTGCCACAAAGCGCCAGAGGGTGGTGTCCTCGTCGTTCTCACGAGAAGCGATGCACGGCCAGTTCGCCAGCTCCGCGGGCGACGTCGGCATCCCGCGCAGGGCGATCAGCGACAGGCGGCACAGCAAATCCGGTCGTTGGGCGCGATTCGCTGGGCCACCAGTGATGAATCGCGCAGCTCGCCGATATGCACGGCGACGTCCCAGTTCCCCTCGGCGATGGTCCCGTGCCGATCGGACAGATACAGCTCGACCTTCACCGCGGGGTGCGTCTCCTGAAAGGCTGCCACCAGCGGGGCGATGTGGACCCGCCCGAAACCGAGCGGGGCCACAAGGCGGAGCCGCCCGGTGACCGCACCACGACGCGCCTGGATCTGATCGGTCAGCTGCGAGCGCGGCGACGATCGACCCACCCCCATCGGCCAGGAGGGGCCCTCCTCCTCAGCGCCAGGGTTCGGCCGGTCCAGTGAACCAGCCGCACGCCGACCCGC